>NZ_JAFNOY010000022.1:0-590 GCF_026536055.1 Lactobacillus sp. B4015 | reverse complement strand
GTCAAAGCATCATTTGATTATCCCAAGCGCTTAGAGCAGATCCGCGCCAAAATCAAGCTTAGCCCGAAATACGAAAATGAACAGATAAGGCGCTACGCTGAACAAGCTATCAGCCGAGATCAGCTGACCCAAGAGCTAGGTGTATATGGCATAGCCAGACATCAGCAGCTAATTGATAAGATAGACGCTGAATTATTGGCTCAAAAACACCAAGAGTGGCTGCAAAAGTTCAGCGGTCACAAAATGACCACTCTATGGCTATATGGCAAAGCAGGCGTTGGAAAAACCCGCTTAGCTGAGCATATCCTCAAAGGTAAAGATTACATTACCTTGGGCAGTTCACGTGATCATTTTCAAGAATATCGTGGTCAGCGGTTCGTTATCATTAACGATCTGCGCCCCAATGACTTCGAATACAGCGATCTGTTGCGCTTGCTTGACCCTTATCAGCACGATAAGGCCGCACCAAGCAGATATCACGACAAGCGGCTCAACCTTGAAAAATTAATCATCACGACGCCATATGATCCAATCAGTTTCTATCGCAATATAAATTCGATAAATGATATGGCGGTGGATTCGATTAATCA
>NZ_JAFNOY010000021.1:0-610 GCF_026536055.1 Lactobacillus sp. B4015 | reverse complement strand
GCCGGAACCGTTGGAACCGGAGCCATTGCTGCCGGAACCGTTGGAACCGGAGCCATTGGAGCCTGAGCCGTTGGAGCCGGAACCATTGCTGCCGGAACCATTAGAACCTGAGCCATTGGAGCCGGAACCATTGCTACCTGAGCCGTTAGAACCGGAGCCATTAGAACCGGAACCATTGCTACCTGAGCCGTTAGAACCGGAACCATTGCTGCCTGAGCCGTTTGATCCTGAGCCATTGCTGCCAGAACCATTAGAACCTGAGCCATTGGAGCCTGAGCCGTTGCTACCGGAGCCATTAGAACCTGAACCATTGCTGCCGGAGCCGTTGGATCCTGAGCCATTGGAGCCGGAACCATTGGAGCCGGAACCGTTGCTGCCGGAACCGTTGCTGCCTGAACCGTTGGATCCTGAGCCATTGCTGCCGGAACCGTTGGAGCCGGAACCGTTTGAACCTGAGCCATTGGAGCCGGAACCATTAGAACCTGAACCATTGCTGCCGGAACCATTAGAACCTGAGCCATTGCTGCCGGAACCGTTGGAACCGGAGCCATTGCTGCCGGAACCGTTGGAACCGGAGCCATTGGAGCCTGAGCCGTTGGAGCCGGAACCA
>NZ_JAFNOY010000020.1:0-1452 GCF_026536055.1 Lactobacillus sp. B4015 | reverse complement strand
AACAGATAGTCAGCAAAACAAGGTTCTTAGAGCAATGATTGATAGTGATTATTATGGTGGTCTGAAAAGGTCATCTCAACAACAATTGCGTAAACTAATAAGGCTGGCAAAACCTGATAACTCACTTTCTACTGTTTTACAAGTTGCTTTTGAAGATAATTTGTACTTGATTACTGAAGAATTACAATATTATCTAGATTATTTTGGTATTGCTAATGTAAGTAATGAATTACCCACTAAAAATGGGTAATTCTGATTAATGGAATTAGGAGCTATTGTAGAGTCAAGTATAAACCACATTAAAGGCACTTGTAAGCTTGTTTAAGCTTACTTAGAGCCTTTTAGGTGTTCTTTATGGCTTGACTCGTAACTACGTAAAAACATAGAAAAACAGGTCAAACATGCTTGACCTGTTACCTACTTATAGTATTTAGTGGCTAAAAAATTATTATGCTTTTTATGCTACAATTAAAGTATAAAAAAATAACTTCGTGGCAGTAATGGGTATACTCACGAAGCTTTCTCTTCTAAAGATAGTTTAACATATTAATTGGTAATTGGAACTTTTAAATACGTTAAAAATGAATTTGATTAGATAGAAGGCTTCGTTGTCACGTGAAATAGACAAAGGAGTCTTTTTTTATGGACAAAACAGAAAATGGTAACCGGCTATATCTAATAGCCGGTAAAAGTGTCGAAAATTGTGTTAAAAATAAAAAAATTAATGTTTCTATTGACCAAATAACTCTAATTGCTCCGATTTCATTGGAAGCATGGGAAAAACATGTGAATAGGTGGTTAATGCTACCTTTTGTTAGGGTTTCTGGTTCAGGCATTAAAGTTGTTGATACTGATAATTGTTATGTTGACGATTATAAAAATGAACATGAATATGTTGAGCCAGAACAAATAGCTTTCATTGAAATGCCGAAATATCATACAGATGAAATTAGAATAGATTTTAATCCAAATCATGGTATGGATACAGCAGGAGGACAATGGTTAAAAAGTATTTTAGAAAAACTACCTAATAAACATTTTAGTCGCCTTGATATTGCTATTGATATGTTCAACTATCCTGAAATAGAAAAATATGATTTATGGCAGTATGGCATGACAAAAAAACTTTATTTTGGTAGGCAACAAAAAATAGAGACTAAATATTGGGGTTCTCGTTCGTCATTAAAACAAGTAAGACTATATAATAAAAAAATAGAACAAAAACAAAGACATGGCAAAATAGTATATGCTAATTCATGGTGGCGGTTAGAGTTTCAATTGAGGGGTAAAATCATTCAGCAATATCCGAAAATTGTTAATGAAATGTTGAATAATTTTTATGTTCCTGATTATAAGAGTTCTAAATTAACAGATAGTCAGCAAAACAAGGTTCTTAGAGCAATGATTGATAGTGATTATTATGGTGGTCTGAAAAGGTCATCTCAACAACAA